>NZ_JAEHBI010000298.1:0-251 GCF_016483705.1 Bacillus cereus group sp. N6 | reverse complement strand
GGAGGGGATCTAGTGGCAAATACTGATAGAGAATCAGTAAGAGAACGGATTGAAAAGGACTTATACAGCCAATTAAAAAAGAAAAAAATCATCGGAAATCATTATGAAGACTTAGTTCAAGACTATTTATCATTGTGGGATTTAAAATGCGAGCTTATTGATGATATCCAAGATACAGGAATAAAAGTATCTGGTATGCATGGCCCGAAATCCAATCCTTCTATCAACGATTTACATAAAACCAATGATCG
>NZ_JAEHBI010000297.1:0-252 GCF_016483705.1 Bacillus cereus group sp. N6 | reverse complement strand
CCATCTGCCCCTACTGGCCCACCTCCACCTCCTGGTCCTACTCGACCAACTGGCCATACTGGACCAACTGGTCCAACTGGACCAACTGGACCGACTGGACCGACTGGTGACACTGGTGCTACTGGACCAACTGGGCCAACTGGTGCTACTGGACCGACTGGGCCAACTGGTGACACTGGTCCTACTGGACCATCTGGTCAAGCAGGTGAAGCTGGCGCTACTGGACGAACAGGTGCTGCAGGAGCTGCTGGG
>NZ_JAEHBI010000296.1:0-253 GCF_016483705.1 Bacillus cereus group sp. N6 | reverse complement strand
CGCTGTTGACTAAACGAAACCATTAACCGTCGCTACTCCCGCTGGTTTAGGCACAAAGATGGCTCCTGTTTATGCCCAAGCTGCCTTTGATAATGAGATGAGCTATGTTGCAATTGGAAAAGAAGAAGGTAGACTCTTAACAGGTGGCGAATGAGACGATTCTAAAGGCTGGTTCATCCAACAAACAATCGTTGCTGACGTTGCAGAATATGATCGCTTAATTAAAGAAGAAATCTTCGGACCAGTAGTAGCA
>NZ_JAEHBI010000295.1:0-253 GCF_016483705.1 Bacillus cereus group sp. N6 | reverse complement strand
GGGGCAGATTCGAACTGCCGAACCCGAAGGAGCGGATTTACAGTCCGCCGCGTTTAGCCACTTCGCTACCCCTCCGAAACTTACATGGTGCCGGCTAGAGGACTTGAACCCCCAACCTACTGATTACAAGTCAGTTGCTCTACCAATTGAGCTAAGCCGGCGTATATTATTAAGATAAATGGTGGCTCGGGACGGAATCGAACCGCCGACACGAGGATTTTCAGTCCTCTGCTCTACCGACTGAGCTACCGAG
>NZ_JAEHBI010000294.1:0-254 GCF_016483705.1 Bacillus cereus group sp. N6 | reverse complement strand
TTAGATATGCCTTATCCTCCCTTTAGTTGCCGCATGGGCGAACATTTTTTACGACAAGGGAACATAGAAGCCGCTATCTTTTGGTATACGACAGCTTATCAACAAAAACCATCACGTCGTTATGCTTGGATGTTGAATCAAACTGCTTTTTATACATGGGTTCCCCATCAACAATTAGCACATTGTTATGAACAGCTTGGCGACCACAAAAAAGCAAAAAGGCATCAACAAAAGGCAAAACAATTTCAACAGAA
>NZ_JAEHBI010000293.1:0-256 GCF_016483705.1 Bacillus cereus group sp. N6 | reverse complement strand
TGTCAATTTAATTAGGGATGGAAGTTGTTCAAGACACTGGGGAATGTCTTATAAATTAGGGAGGAACAACTTCGATATATATACTATAAAAGTTGGATGTGACCCCCATGTGAACATAGAGTGAAAGAGAGAGGGAGTTTTATATAAAGTATAGAGTAAACAAAAAAATAAGACCATCGCAAATGATGGCCTAAGGAAGGGGACAATTTATGTCAATTTAATTAGGGATGGAAGTTGTTCAAGACACTGGGGAATG
>NZ_JAEHBI010000292.1:0-260 GCF_016483705.1 Bacillus cereus group sp. N6 | reverse complement strand
CCGCCCACCACTTATCACTCCTCCTCATCCCTCGCCGCCTGCTAGGCAACCGCACCCAAACGAAACGACAAGTGGCTCACTTTCACTAAAAAAAGCCTCTCCCCACCAAAACCAACCGGCCATGCACCCATAACAAGTAGCAAGATAGTTCCTCATACCAACCAGACTACAGGGTACACGAAAAACATCGACGCTAAAAAGCCTCCTATTTTGGGCCCTGGTCCAAAGTCTGAAAAAACATAAACCCGCTTACAACCTAC
>NZ_JAEHBI010000291.1:0-260 GCF_016483705.1 Bacillus cereus group sp. N6 | reverse complement strand
CTCAATTAGAGCAAGGAATGCCCTATCGTTCTTTACGGAAAACGATTGCGATTAATCTATTAGATTTTGATCTCTTTTCTCAATATGATGATATGCATACAGTCGGACAATTTTGGAGTCAACAACACAAGGAAGTGTTACTCGAAGATTTGGAAATCCATTTCATTGAAATTCCGAAATTGTTACAGCAATGGAGAGAAGAAAAAATTAATCCGTGGGAAAATGAATTCGCTCGTTGGTTACTTTTACTACCAGCGCAT
>NZ_JAEHBI010000290.1:0-260 GCF_016483705.1 Bacillus cereus group sp. N6 | reverse complement strand
TGGGGTGAAGTCGTAACAAGGTAGCCGTATCGGAAGGTGCGGCTGGATCACCTCCTTTCTATGGAGAATTGATGAACACTGTTCATCAATATAAGTTTCCGTGTTTCGTTTTCGTTTAGTTTTGAGAGTTCAATTAAGTATTGACTCTTAAATGAGGATATGATATAAATAAATCCTGCAATTTGTATGGGCCTATAGCTCAGCTGGTTAGAGCGCACGCCTGATAAGCGTGAGGTCGATGGTTCGAGTCCATTTAGGCC